>JADJPF010000005.1 GCA_016713405.1 Blastocatellia bacterium | reverse complement strand
CTATCTCCTTATCTTTATATTCATAATGATCATGTCTAGAGTAAAAAATCTCACCCCAACTCAAAAGGTAACTCATTTTCATAATTTCCACCAACAAATCTTTTATATTCTCCATATATTCAAAGTCCCCGAGATGTCTCTGTTAATTCTAGATTCCTCTCTTACGTGTTCTCCGGTGGCATTATTTCTTAATTCCATTAAAGTTAGTTTCTCTAGCTATACCTTTAACTAAGCTACGTATATTTACGTTTCTTGAAACCTTAGGATGTTCCCAAAGTACCGAGTGAACATACGTCAACGATTTCCTCAGATAGAGAAGTATTTCCCCGGTCATCTCCAAAACACATAATTGCGTATATTGTGCTTTTTCGTAGGTATATTTCCTCGAATGCTGCCCCGTGTGCTCTGTTCAATCCACTGCCTAACAACCACTCATCGATTCATTTTGATACTTTTCAAAGCCACAATTATTGTCCCACTTATATAGTTGTAGTTTTAAAAAAAAATGAGTGCAAATTTTTCCAGGAATTGTATTAATTGTATTTTTGTGTAGATTTTAAATGATAAAAAACAAATTCCTTTTAATTATTACTAGTTGAATGCTGTTAACCCAGCAAAACACTATATGTTTATAAATAAACTTCCAAAACAGTGTGTTTTTAATAGTATTTTTATACTAATATCCCCAGTTGTGTGTTGAAGACAAAATGTCGTTATTTTATTGATTTTTCTAGCATAGACTTAGTTTTACAATTATTTATATTTTTAATATAGTTTGTACATGATCAGTATCAACACTTTAAACTTGAGAGAAATAAGAAAAAAAACAGGTTATACCCAAAAAGAGATGGCTAGTTTTTTTGGCATAAATTTAAGAACATGGCAAAGATGGGAACAAAGTAACTCTAAAATCCATCCAAGTGCTAAAAAACTATTAGAACAATCTTATTATCTGAACAAATAGAAATAAAAGATAAATGCAATTACTTCGGGAACTCTTGGGACTAAGTAAAAGAAATGTCATCGCTGATTGGTATCAATAATAATACATGGGGAAGATGGGAAAATGGTAAACAGCAACCACAAACAAAACACCGCAAACAAATACATGAGTTAATAATGGAATATAAAGTTGTTTTTAATAAATGAAGTTATTTATGCCACTCATCCTAGCTTATTGAGTAAAATTTACTTCTATAAATTTATAACTGCTGCTTTTGCAATACTATGATAGATTAACTTCTTGTCTAAAAAAATTCTGCCCTATCATAATCTAAAATTTTCCAGATTTTTACGTAACCTGGAAAATTTTTACTCCTTTTCAAAAACTACAACTATATAAGTAGAGAACAGAATCTTGGAAAAATTAACAAGTATTATGAAAATGCAAACACATTCTTGACCATCGATTTCTTAATTGTGAATATTCTTTGGTCCAGCCTTTCACATCAGTGACCGTCTGCGAGCGTTTCTATATGCCCTGATTGCATCTAATAATTCCCAGCTTGTATTGCTTAAGTAAAAATGGACTTTAAGAAGGCTGGCATGGACAATAAAACAACCAAGAAAGGAACCAACCATGTCAGGAAAACCCAAAAGAAAATATAGTCCAACAGAGAAAGTAGCAATACTAAGGAAACATTTGATAGAAAAAGTAGCAATATCAAAAGTATGTGAAGAAAATCGATTACAACCCAAGTTATTTTATAAATGGCAACAAGAATTTTTTGAGAGAGGAGAAATGGTATTTGGAACAAGAGGAAATGGAGTAGGACAAAATAAAGAAGCAAAAGAAAAAGATGAAAAAATAAAATTATTAGAAGAGAAATTAGTACGAAAAAATGAAGTAGTATCAGAGTTAATGGAAGAATTGATAAAAGCAAAAAAAGGAACTGGGGTACTCTGATAAAAAAGTGGGTAAGTAGGAAACTAAGAGATGAAATCATCAATTTTATTTCTTACTGGTCAGAGAAAGCAGAGATACCCCTAAACAAGTTACTTTTGTGGATAGGAATAACAAAAAGTAAGTATAGTATTTGGAAAAAACGAGTAGGAAAAGAAAATACTAATAATAGTAAACAACCAAAAGATGGATGGTTATTAGAATGGGAGAAAAAAGCAATCATCAAATTTTATTTAGAAAATAAAAAAGAAGGATACAGAAGAGTAACTTATATGATGATAGATGCAAATGTAGTAGCAGTAAGCCCAAGTTCAGTTTATCGGGTTCTGAAGGCTAGTAACTTATTAAGGGTTTGGGCTAGAAAGGCAAGTAAAAAAGGAACTGGTTTTGAACAACCAACTTTTGCACACCAGCACTGGCATGTAGATATTGCTTACATTAAAATTTGTTCAACGTTTTTTTACTTATGTTCTGTTTTAGATGGATACAGTCGCTATATTGTTCATTGGGAACTTAAAGAGCAAATTACTGAGCTTGATTTGGAAATAATCTTGCTAAAAGCTAAAGAGCTTTTCCCTAAAGCTTCTCCTAGGATTATTTCTGATAATGGGCCTCAATTTATTGCTAGGGATTTTAAGGAGTTTATCAACATAATGGAAATGACCCATGTTCGTACTTCTCCTTATTACCCTCAAAGTAATGGAAAAATCGAGAGATATCATAGATCCCTAAAATCTGAGTGTAATCAAAAAAGCTGCCTTCTTTCTTTAGATGATGGCTGTCGTTTGCTTTCTCTTTATGTCCACCATTATAATTGTGAGCGTTTGCACTCTGCTATTGGCTATATTTCCCTTTTGATAAATTGCTTGGTAATGCTGAATCTATTTTTGCCCAGCGTAGAGATAAACTTCTCTTGCTCGTAAACTTAGAACTGTTTCATTTTCTGCTTAATGCTTACGCTTAAGCTATCTTTTAACTTTGTCTTTTGTTCGCTGCTCTAAGTCCATTTTTCATTGAACTTAGCTACACTCAGGCACTCAAACATATACGACTTTCAGATCTTCAACAATTGTTAACTGACTTTTCAACCGATGCAGAGAAAAAGCATGTCACACAAGCGCAATTGCTAAAACTATTTTATTTACTACAAAATATTCAAGAAAAACTAAATATATCTCTAATTCGATTCAAACTTGAACTTGATGAAACTGGTAATAATGACACCGTGTTAATTATACTAGATATATTAGATAGATATACAGAAGCGATTGATTATATTGATTTAAAATTAGATGGTGAGTTTTCTATTGATACATTAGTAATAGCAGTAAGCGAGTTATTTCCAAATTCATTAGAAAATGCAGTTGAGCGACGATATCAGCCAACATATGCGAAAACAAAGAAAAAAATGGAAAAATTGCCTAGTCTTTTTGCTGAATTAGTTAAACTAGGTAAGATTGAGAGTATAAATGTAGATGAAATGCAAAGGGAGCTTAGAGAAATAGCAGCTAAAATAAATGTAGATGTTGTATTAATTTGCGAACAACTAGAAAAATGGGATACAGAGCAAAGAGAAATATTAAAAAAAGAACAACAAGGACAAAAGCAAAAACCGGCAACAGCAAATTAATTTATATGGTACTAATAATGAATTTACTGATATTAGTAATCATAGTCAACAGCCAGTAAAAGAATACGCTAATGAACTAAAACAACAATACCAAAATAGACCTGCTTCACGTTGGTATAATTTAGCTGATAATCGTATTGGAGTAAGAAATAATACTAGAAATAATAAGCAATCAAATAGAAATAATATCAAAAATAATAATGTTAATAATATAGACCATAGTAATAATAGCATTAAAACAAATAATAGTGTCACTAACAGCCATCACGTTAGCCATTACACATAATTTCATACATTTAGTCGTGCAATGACAAACTAAACCAACAAAACATTTAGTTTAAACATTAACAAATTAAACAACTTAGTAATGGTCTTTGCAATATTAGCTTCAATAAATTGTTAGGGGTATTACTAAAAAACTTTGTTCAAAAATTAAAACAAATTAAATAAATAAGGAGAAAATATATGTTCAAATCAAAATCAAAATTATTCTTAAATGTATTTGCACTAATGTTAGTAATTTTAGTTGCAGGAGTTAATTATGCAGAAGCCCAATTTGTTTGCAAACGATGTAAAATTAACAAAACTACGAAAAGGTTTGATTGTATTGACTCGTCAAAAAGTGGCAGTCTTATGCAGTATAGGTAATGATGGTTCTAGTTGCACGGTTGAAAACTGGATGTTCGTTGCAAGGATTTCAAGAAATCGTCCAACAAGCAAAAATGAGTACCCGTTATGCAACAAAATTTAACCCACAGTTAATTAGGATATCGCAGCAAAACAACCTCGTTTTGCTGCAACATTAGTGAGCCTTCATAAGCAAGGGACTTTTCAGATAGTTCTATAATTTCTGATTGGCGAAGAATTTAATTATGAGGATTTGGAATATTTGTTACGGCAAGTCGTTTCGCCTGAATCAAATAACCCCCCAACTAGCTATTTTGCATCTGAACGCACTTATAAAAGTGAAGATGATGTTCCAATTGTTGATCATTCCATTGCGGTAATAAAAGCTAGTTACAAAGAAATAAAAATTGTTATAAGTTCCGTAGATTCTGTTAAAGGAAAACCACATCTTAGAATTGACAGCAGGTATTAATAATATTTCAAAACAAATGGAGCAGAAATTTTTGGGTTAGTCAACAATTGGGAGATCAAGTAATATACCTAGGGAAGAACACTTATTTATCAATTAACTAGAATGCGTTTTCTTTCCCCAAAATAACACAAAATAAAGACGAAATAAAATTTAACAACAAAGGAAGAAAGGTTATTAATTATGAATATTACGAAAGTAAAAGAGGTTAAGCAAAGATTTCAACTTCCCGGCATGCTCATTCTTGCTCTTGAACAATTATTAGGAGAACGGGAAAAATTGAATATGGAAAGGACTGGTATTTTTAGCAAAATATCTAATTTTTTCAACAACTTAGCAGCAGAAACACAACCAAATGTCGGCTTACAACCAGCAAAAAATATTTTGGTATGTTAGTTACTGGCACGACATTTGTTATAACAGGGAAAACAAAAAACAATGTTGCGGACAATAAAAAACATACCAAACAAAATCAAAAATATGTGTACCGATCTTACAACTAAAATCGGTTAGGAGAAATAGAAAATGCTGACGAAACACGTTTTAGGAATAGATTTAGATCTAAATAAATGGCGGGTAGCTATCGCTAATATAGACACACGATCAAATCAGGTGGTTTTGGATCATGTTGGAATATATTCAAACATTCCTGATCTGAAGCAAAAACTAAGTAAATACTCTATTAGTAAAATAGTTTACTCTATTAGCAATCAATATTCAGTTAGTTTTGTAGTAAATCCACTAACCAATCTAACTATTGATGGAGAATGCAGATCTGAGACGAATTGCAATGATCAAAATGCCGACTACTTCAACTTTGGAAGTAATTCTGTACTAGTAGCTTTACCAAAAAATAATGTTGTTGATATTTTGGGCTATCATCAGGCACTAGGATTAAAACAACCATTTAGTGTTAATGCTACAGATATTGAGCTAGGCTATCTACTACAAAGGAATTACTCTCATCATCAAATTTTGAGTCTAGCAATACTAAATTTTCAGCAACAACACATTGGTATTTCTGTTTATCAAAATGGTTCTATAAAACACATTAGTTGGATAGACTTAGAAGAAAATGAGCTTGCTAATATTAGTAAGCTTAACAATATCAGTAATTTAAGTAATACGAATAAATTAGCTGACAGAAATAGCTCAATTAATTCAAATGAACATAATGTTAAACCAACTACATCAGCTAACTCTACAACTGTTGTAGCAACAACACAGACAGAATTAAATGAAATTGAATTTGTTGTAAGCAATGCTAAATGAATGATGTTTCTAGTGGCGAACTCTGCTAATCCTGCTAATTCTGCTAAAGCTAAATTAGTCCACAAAATAGCTAAAGCTTTGGTAGCAGCAACGCAATACTGTGATCCAGTACGAGTTGAGCCAAAACAAAAAGATAGTTTTGACTTTCATTATAATCTAGTTCTATTAGCAGGTTTAGTTCCTGATGACATTGCTTTAGAATTACGAGCAGCAGCTTCAGCAGAAAAACTAAAAATTTCTGATATTGAATTTGTAGAACCATTGCGCTCAAACCTTATTAATATTAGTAGTTTAGTTGACAGTGAACGAATAGAACTAGAGCGTAATAGCCATCAATATGCAGTAGCAATTGAATCTATTGCTATGCAGGCGGAGAACTTAGGAATAAATCTAGCACTCCCAACGGGCGATTATAAAAACAATAAATTAGATAAAAAAATATCTCTAAATGCTGAGATAAAGTTAATGAAAATGTTGTTACAAAACTGGCAACATCAGCAGTAGCTAATGCTAAATTGATTGCACCATCATTAGTTAATCAAAAATATCTACTACTAGTTGCTACAATAAGTTGTTTAATTATTGCTAGTTATCGTTACTATAGTTACAATAATGAAATAGCTAGCATCCAAAATGACTACACTTCAGAGAAAAATAGAGAGGTTTTGCTGCTAGGAGTAAAAGATAAATTTGAAAGCTTAGAACGTAAAAATAAATCAAAAAATGAATTAATCAACTCGATTAAAAATATCCAAAAAACCCAAATGCTAGTCCCTACCATTGTGGGAGATATACAAAATCTTACTTATAGAACAACATTTAGAGGGACTAATAACTATTTCTGAACTAGATGTCGTTGGAACGGACGTAAAAGTAGCAGGCAAAGCCTTGGATAAATTCAGGGTAGCAGCATTCGCTAGTGAATTACAATCTAGTAACTATGAGGACGTAATCCCAGCTAAATACACTGCTGTAGATAACGTCCAGGGTACATATGAAATAGTAACTAAATATACAGGCAATATTCCAAAGAATCCTGTGCTATTACCCAAACAGACTCCAGTACAGCTAATGCAAATTAATCAAACTAATAACCAAATTAATCAGGGAAAATAATAATTAATAACTATATATCATACTTTGATAATAGTTTAATTTGCTGAAATACTGAGCGTTACCAAAACTGAGCAACAAATATTAGATAGCTAAAACTGAGAAATAAATGAGAGGAAAATATGTTAGAAAAAATAAATAAACTAGAAGAAAAACTTAGAAATATAGATAGCCAAAAAGTTATCGCAATGGTTTTCTCTATAATCATCCTTGTTGGTGGCTATTTTACAACAAATTATTTTTATTTTAGTGAGCAAGACGTCCTTATCCTTAAAGAGAAAGAGAAGTTGCAGCAACTTAAAACTAGTAATGAACTACTAGTAGAGCTTAGTAATAATTATCCTGCATTAGAAAAAGAATCGGCTCGTATAGATGCTGAATATACACAGCTTTTACCACTAGTTCCAGAAAAAAGGGAGCTTCCTAGCGTGTTGCAATCAATTCAATCACTTGCTTATCAACGTCAATTAAGACTCGCCAACTTTGAGCCTAAACCCATAAAAACAACCACTGGTAATTTAGCTGAGGTAGTTATTGATACTGAACTACTAGGAGACGATGAGAGCATTAGACAATATACGACTTCACTAAACAACCTTGACCGAGTAATTCATATAAACGCTTTAAATACATTCATATGAAACCAAGCAGAATTTTATTGAGAATGAAGTTAGTAATAGCAATGAAACTAATGCTCAAAACGCTCAAAATATTTCAAATAATTCAAATAAAAATAATGATTTTGTAAAAGCTAAGATCAACTTATCTGTCTATTTAATTAATAAGTTAGCAGATAAAAAAGTTAAATAGTTAACTAAAAATTAACTAGGAATAAGTTAAAAAAGTTAATAATAAACTAAAAATAACTAAAACTTTGTGCTTTATCTTACTAAATTCAATCGTACTTTTACTGATGGGAGAAAACAAAAATGGGTGTAACGGGATTTCTAAAACAACTCTTTAGCAATGGTGATACTGAGAACAATAATGCAAAAATTAGCAGTGATTTAGTTCCAGCTATGGCTAAACGCAAATCTAATAAAATTGATAAGTGCGAGAAATCTAATGCTACTCAGCAATTAGATGAAAATAAGAATAATAATGATCAAAATAAATCTAAAATACTAAAAATGTAGCTAACTTAGCTAATTTAGTAACTAATGAACAATTACCTAGGCTAACAGTTGATGATTTGCCAGCTTTTCATTAGAGAAATGTAGATAATTTATCAAATACGGATAATAAAATAACAAATTATGCAAATAGCATTAATGGAACAAGTAGCATCAATGGAGTAGGCTACACTGGTGGTACTAGTCTTATAAACACAAATCAACCTTTTATTATTGATGGGCTTGATGAACTTAATGAGCTTGAACTAACAGATAGCCAAGGGAGTTTTTTTGTCCCACCAAGCGATTATGTATCGCTATCCGGTGGTGATGCGCTTTTAGCTACCACATTTAATGTTTCTGATGAGCTTCTAAACATACTAGGCCCAAAAACGTCTATAAAAAACTAAATGTTTAGTAACTAGTTTAGATAACGTTAACAATGAACTAACAATACTTCATGCTAAATCGGCTGAATGTAATGCAGTTTATCGACATATTAATAATCAGTTTCCTCATTATAAATTAAATTTTGTAGAAGTTAGTAATGAAGTATTATTATAGAACGGATTGACCATCTTTACTCAACAGCAAATTCTCCACTTCTTGTAGAGAACAAGAACGTTTAGCGCAACATCATAAACTTCAACTACAAAAGTTAAATAGTTCTGTTAATGATCAAATTAAAAACATTATCTTTGCAAAAGATTCTGCATTTGGTTAGGCCGTTCAGAAAACCAGTCAGTTGGGCCACAAAAAAACCAGTCAGAAGGTCACTTTAGATCCAAAAACCAATAGACTAGAAAAAATCTAGGAATATTGGAGAAAAGGATGCTAAAGATGGATAAAGTATATGTAATTAGGCATAAAGTATTAATTGAGGGACTAAGTCAAAGAGAAGTAGCCCGTCAACTAAATATAGATAAAGAAACAGTAGCTAAATACTTGAAAAGAAGAACCTAAGAGAGTAGAAAAAAAGCACGAGAAAAACCTGTAACTGAAAAGGTAGGAGAAAGAATAGATGAACTATTAGTAGAATGGGAAGGAAAACAACAGCAAAACAACGAATCACTTCTACAATAATACAGCGCAATTGATAAAAGAAGGGATATATAGTAGGAAAAACAACAATAAAACGTTACTTAAGAGAAGAAGAGAGAGACAAAGAAGTCTATATACCACTAGTGTATAGAGCAGGAGAAGTAGCACAAGTAGATTATTTTGAAGTGGCAGTGAAAATAAAGGAAGAAGAGAAAAAGTATGGAAGTTTTTAATGAGATTTGCAGTACAGTGGATATGAATATATATGGCTATATGAAAAATGTGACCAATTATCGCTGTTGGATGGGCATGTAAGAGCATTTAAGGCACTAGGAGGAATACCACAAAGAATAGTTTATGACAATTTAAGTCTAGCAGTAAAAAAAGTGCTAGGAGGAGAAAGAGAATTAACTGATAAATTTAAATCTTTGGTAAGCCATTATCTGTATGAACCGTGTTTTACTAGAGTAGGAGAGGGACATAATAAAGGAGGGGTAGAGCAAGCAGGTAAAAATATCCGACTACAACATATGACTCCAATACCCCAAGCAGATAGCCTAAAGCAAATATCAGAAGAAATACAAAACCAAATAAAGACTTCTTATCACAAAAAGCTAAATGCTGAGAGAATAAGTGTAGCTAAAGCATTTGAGGAGGAAAAAAAGTACCTCAAAGCCTTACCAGAAAGGGAATTTGACCCTAGAGTAATGGTAATGTGTAAAGTAAGTAATAAAGCTCTAGTAAGAATAGAAGGAGCAGATTATGCAGTACCACAAACTTGGGCAAGACTAGACGCTAAAGCCTACATAGGAGTAGAAGAAATTACAGTTGCTTGTAAAGGAACGCAATAATTTACCTAAACAAGTACCAGGAAGCCGATACATACGCTACCGCAATTACTTACCAGAATTAGCCCGCAAGCCACAAGCAGTACGCCAGGTTGCTCCAAATTTAGTTACTGAGTTAGGAGAACCATTTCCTCAATTGTGGGAGATGCTCAGTAGTGTTTATGGAGGGCGAGAAGCAGGACGAGTTCTTTCACGTATTTTAGGAGCAGTTCTTGAACATGGAGAAGAAGAAGTTAAAAGAAGCACTAAGAAAATCTTTGGCAGTAAGGTAAATAGATCTACTAGCATTAGCTAAGAAACTACAAGATAGTAGTATAACTTTAGAAATAGATTTACCAGAGAATTTACAGCAATTTGAAATGAAAAAGCTAAAGCTAAAGCTGTGACTGGATGCTTGCAGGAGGTATTTATGATAAATACTACACAAGATGCAATAATAGTAGATACCTAAAAGCATTAAAAATGCCAGCTATAGCTCGTGATTATACAGCAGTTGCACGGTGTGCAAAGAGAGATGGACAATGGCAGTATGAAGAGTTTCTAAAAGAGCTTTGGAAAAAGAGGTAAATAGCCGTTCCTGAGCTTGCTGCTGCTTACAGGTACAAAAATTGCCCAATTTCAGAGATAAAAACCCTAGAGCAAGTTGATTGGACAGCCTTAGAAGGAATATCAAAACCAAAATTCTGGAGCTTTCTTGCAGAATATATAAAGAAAGCTGAGGATGTAATTTTAGCTGGCCCATCGGTACAGGAAAACAATGCTGTCAATATGCCTAGGAATAGAAGCTACTCGCCGAGGTTAAGTTGCAATGTATTGTTTGCTAGAGCAGCATCTTTGGTTCGCTCATTAATAGAGGCAAAGGACGAGCGCAGTTTAACAAAGTTACATCATGGCTACCCAAAGTAGAGTTACTAATTGTTGATGAACTAGGTTTTTGTTCCTTTGATCGTACTGGAGGAGGTTGCTCTTTAATCTATTAGCTGAACGCTATAGTCGTCGTTCAACTATTGTTACTACAAACTTAGCTTTCAGTGAATGGGTTCAAGTCTTTGGTTGTGAAAAACTTACTACTGCTTTACTTGATAGACTTGGACATCATTCTCATATCCTTACTACTAAAGGGAGTTCCTTTAGAACTGTCAAACGCCGTAAAAGCTCAACTCCTGTTGGCTAAACAGTAGGCCATAAGTAGGAGTGAAACGACGCACATGGCCGGCTTAACTTTCAACTTACTTTTTACTTACTTTTGGTCGCCTAAACAGTAGGCCATAGTAGAAGTGAAACGACGCACATGGCCGGTTTAACTTTCAACTTACTTTTTACTTACTTTGGTCGCCTAAATAGTAGGCCATAAGTAGAGTGAAACGACGCAATGGCCGGTTTAACTTTCAACTTATTTTTACTCTTTTGGTCGCCTAAATAGTAGGCCATAAGTAGGAGTGAAACGACGCAATAAGCCGGTTTAACTTTCAACTTATTTTTACTTACTT
This sequence comes from Blastocatellia bacterium, assembly GCA_016713405.1. Taxonomy (NCBI): domain Bacteria; kingdom Pseudomonadati; phylum Acidobacteriota; class Blastocatellia; species Blastocatellia bacterium. Next base: position 2,603 of record JADJPF010000005.1, on the reverse strand, counting down.
TTGGTCGCCTAAATAGTAGGCCATAAGTAGGAGTGAAACGACGCACATATGGCCAGGTCTCATTTTTTACTTTGGAAAAAAAGACATTTTCATTGCCCTTTCTTGAGCATTCGCCGTAGGCGTAAGGTTCTTTATTTGAATTGTCTTTTTGTTGTCCGTCGTAGATGTATTGTTTTTATTGACTCTTTTTGATTTACTAGTATTTTAACTTAACTCAACCTCTGATCTAAAGTGACCGGATTTTTTACCCGCCCAATGTCTGGTTTTCCAATAACCTATATCCAACAAGTAATAATGTTGACTAATACAAATAATGAAATACAAGCCGATAATACAAATACCAATAACAACAATGCTACTAGTAATAGTGAGTGAGAAATGAAGTTTAGAACAATTACAAAAGGCAGTCAAGGATATAAATTTTATCCCTGATAGCAATTGGTAGCCTAATAAAGAGGTCTAATCATAATAAAATTACTAATAAAAAAGCAGGGGTTAAATTTTGGTATCTGAAAATAAGCAAAATCAGATAGTTAATATATTAAAGCTTTATCATAAATGAGTAACTGTTGTTAGCATTAACTCAAAAAATAAGGAGAGAAAAATGTCAGAAGAACAAAGGCTTAATAATTTAGGAATTGATCCAGATTTGCGACTAACATACTATCCGAACTCAATTGAAACTTTGGAGGACTGTGACCTCCTCCACCTTCAGAGTTGCGTAAAGGTATAATGTGTTGGATCTCCAAACTGTCCTCCCCAACGATAATACGCTCTATTACCAACTGTAAAATTGCCTGTTTATCAGCAAAGCCGTTTCTTGAAGCCTAGAATTTATTCGCTCACAGAAAAGGCTCAAATCCTCTAATACTTTATTAGCATTCTTACTTTGCTGCAACAATTTTGTGTGTTGCTGCTGTTGAGTAATTAATACTGCCCTACGCTGTTGAATTTGCTGCTTTCTAATGGATAGGTCTTCCAAGCTTATTATTTCAGCCTGGTAAGCATCTATTAAGCGTTTTCCTCTCTATTTAAGCGTTCTAAAGGCCATCTCTATTTTATTAACTTCTGCTTGCTGACGGGAACTACCTTTGGAATCAAGCTGAGCAAGGTTTTTAAATTGAGCTATTAATTGCTCAGGGTTAGAAAGTAACTCTTTAACATGACTCCATACAGCTTCTTCTATATCTTCGCCTTTGACTAAACGACGAGGGCAACGACCCTCTCTGCAATTGAGTACAGGATCTTTTCCTTTGCAAACATAATAGTGGCACTGTGATGGAGTTCCTACCTTACGAGCAATTCCAAACATTGACAACCCACATACTTTGCAGGTAAGCAAACATCTCAGAAGGTAGTTATGCTTTTTATTATTTCGGTAGCTAAGTAAAGAATTACGTTCTAGCTGTACCTCCGCTTTTTCAAAAAATTCTTGAGAAACGATAGGCGGGACAGCTATTTCAATCCATTCTTCTCTGGCTTTGAGTTTATAAGTAAGGCTGCGAGATGTCCTACTGCGAGGTTTCTTAGGTGTAACTCCTTTATAGCGATTAGCGTAGGCTTTACCCATATAAATAGGGTCTTTAAGAATACGACGAACTGTTGACAAACTCCAATGGTTACGGCCACAGCGTGGTTTATATTGTCTATCATTTAGCCTTTTAATAATTTGGCGAATCGTCATATTTTCTTCTACAAGCCATCTATACATTGTGCGTATCATTTCTGCTTCAGGCTCATTGATTACTAGCTGGCTTTGAAGGTTTTCTTTTTTAGTAATGTAATGGTATCCATAAGGCGGCCTAGTACAAGAATATTGGCCAGAACGTGCCTTTTGTAATTTACCCCTGCGGAATCTTTCACCAAGTACCGCTCTTTCATATTCAGCTATCGCTCCTTGAATTTGTAAGAGCAGTTGATCATTTGGGTCTTGAGAAATAGGATGATGAAGAAAAATTACTTCACACCCAACTTTACGTAGTTCCTCTAGTAAGAGTACTTGGTAAGCGTATTTGCGTGCTAGCCTATCAGGGCATAACACAGCCAAGACATCGAATTCACCATCTTGAGCCGCATCCCTCAAAGCGTCAAGCCCAGGACGATCTAATCTTGAACCACTACAGGCTTCGTCCTTATAAATGTGGCTTTGCAATAGTTCATACTTATTATTTTTAGCCCAAGTTGTAAGTAATGATAGTTGAGAATCAATAGTTTGATTTTTCTCTTGACGATCAGTTGATACCCTTGCATATATTGCGGCTTTCATTTATTACCTCCTTACTTATAGAAATACATTGGTCTTTGGATTCAGCCATAGAAATTGCTTGCTTATCGCCATTTTTAAGAATTATGAGGTAGGCTTGCTCAATTCTATGGTTGCTGTCTCTAGTTCTGACAAATTGGGATTTGATATCCCATAGCTTTTCTCCAATATCTATAGTATTTGGCATCTCTTGACTCCTTTCTTTAGGTCAATGATGCCAAATACTATAACTCTAAATACTAAAGTTGTTTAGGTCTTCTCTTAATAGAACGTTTAAGTGTTGAAGGGAGGACTATTGTCACTGTTGTACGGAAAGTGTCTATTGCGTTCGCATTGTACA